>NZ_LMCO01000001.1:584530-587030 GCF_001424825.1 Ensifer sp. Root31
GTTCGGAATGGGAACGGGTGCAGCCACCCCGCCAGAACCACCAGGTCGGCAAAGCGCAAGATTTGCCCTTAGCTGGGGCAAACCGAATGAGAAGCTGGTGAGGAGGATAAACCGCCTCGTTTTGTTTTGAACACGTCGCTCATCAATGATGAGCATGAGCAATGGGAACGATCAAGCCAATCGAACGATTAGTACTGGTAAGCTTCATGCGTTGCCGCACTTCCACACCCAGCCTNCGCTCATCAATGATGAGCATGAGCAATGGGAACGATCAAGCCAATCGAACGATTAGTACTGGTAAGCTTCATGCGTTGCCGCACTTCCACACCCAGCCTATCAACGTGGTAGTCTTCCACGGTTCTCAAGGGAATACTCGTTTTCAGGTTGGTTTCCCGCTTAGATGCCTTCAGCGGTTATCCATTCCATATATAGCTACCCTGCTATGCCCTTGGCAGGACAACAGGTCCACCAGAGATATGTCCATCCCGGTCCTCTCGTACTAGGGACAGATCCTGTCAATATTCCTACACCCACGGCAGATAGGGACCGAACTGTCTCACGACGTTCTGAACCCAGCTCACGTACCGCTTTAATTGGCGAACAGCCAAACCCTTGGGACCTGCTCCAGCCCCAGGATGCGATGAGCCGACATCGAGGTGCCAAACAACCCCGTCGATATGGACTCTTGGGGGTCATCAGCCTGTTATCCCCGGCGTACCTTTTATCCGTTGAGCGATGGCCCTTCCACGCGGGACCACCGGATCACTATGACCGACTTTCGTCTCTGCTCGACTTGTCAGTCTCGCAGTCAGGCGGGCTTATGCCATTGCACTCGACGACCGATTTCCGACCGGTCTGAGCCCACCATCGCGCGCCTCCGTTACTCTTTCGGAGGCGACCGCCCCAGTCAAACTACCCACCATACACTGTCCCGGATCCGGATAACGGACCGCGGTTAGACATCCATGACGATAAGGGTGGTATTTCAAGGATGGCTCCACAAGAACTGGCGTCCCTGCTTCAAAGCCTACCACCTATCCTACACATGCCGACACGAATGCCAGTGTAAAGCTATAGTAAAGGTGCACGGGGTCTTTCCGTCTGACCGCAGGAACCCCGCATCTTCACGGGGAATTCAATTTCACTGAGTCTATGCTGGAGACAGCGGGGAAGTCGTTACGCCATTCGTGCAGGTCGGAACTTACCCGACAAGGAATTTCGCTACCTTAGGACCGTTATAGTTACGGCCGCCGTTTACTGGGGCTTCGATTCAGAGCTTGCACCCCTCCTCTTAACCTTCCAGCACCGGGCAGGCGTCAGACCCTATACGTCGTCTTGCGACTTCGCAGAGCCCTGTGTTTTTGATAAACAGTCGCTACCCCCTGGTCTGTGCCACCCTTTCTGACTTGCGTCAAAAAGGGTCACGCTTCTTCCGAAGTTACGCGTGCAATTTGCCGAGTTCCTTCAGCATAGTTCTCTCAAGCGCCTTGGTATACTCTACCTGACCACCTGTGTCGGTTTCGGGTACGGTCTATACGGTGGAGCTATTTCCTGGAACCGCGTCCCTGCACACCCAATCCAATAAGAATGTACAAGTTAAGCAATCCGTCACTACCACCAGGCCCACGAATATTAACGTGGTTCCCATCGACTACGCGTGTCCGCCTCGTCTTAGGGGCCGGCTAACCCTGCTCAGATTAACTTTAAGCAGGAACCCTTGGTCTTTCGGCGAGAGGGTCTCTCACCCTCTTTATCGTTACTCATGTCAACATTCGCACTTCCGATACCTCCAGGACCCCTCACAGGTATCCCTTCACAGGCTTACGGAACGCTCCGCTACCACACGTCTTGCGACGTATCCTCAGCTTCGGTGCATGGCTTTAGCCCCGTTACATTTTCGGCGCAAAGACCCTTAATTAGACCAGTGAGCTGTTACGCTTTCTTTAAATGATGGCTGCTTCTAAGCCAACATCCTGGTTGTTTTGGGATCCTCACATCCTTTCCCACTTAGCCATGACTTGGGGACCTTAGCTGGAGGTCAGGGTTGTTGCCCTCTTCACGACGGACGTTAGCACCCGCCGTGTGTCTGCCGACTAGTACTCCTCGGTATTCGGAGTTTGGTTAGGATCAGTAAGACGGTGAGTCCCCATAGCCCATCCAGTGCTCTACCCCCGAGGGTATTCGGTCGACGCACTACCTAAATAGTTTTCGCGGAGAACCAGCTATTTCCGAGTTTGATTGGCCTTTCACCCCTAGCCACAAGTCATCCCAATCTATTGCAACAGATGCGGGTTCGGTCCTCCAGTTGGTGTTACCCAACCTTCAACCTGCTCATGGCTAGATCACTCGGTTTCGGGTCTAATGCGACGAACTGAACGCCCTGTTCAGACTCGCTTTCGCTGCGCCTTCACCTATCGGCTTAAGCTTGCTCGTCACACTAAGTCGTTGACCCATTATACAAAAGGTACGCCGTCACCCTTGCGGGCTCCGACTGTTTGTA